>NZ_MNQN01000074.1:0-5789 GCF_001915455.1 Bacteroides sp. 43_46
GCAAATCGTCCAAAACGTTTTCCTTGCGGCGTGCCAGCATCCATTCATACACAGGTTCATGAAAGACACTATTGAAAATCCTACGGAATGTACTGATAGTGTATCCGCCTAATTGTGCCAGTTCTTCTACCGTCTTTACTTTTTTATAATTCTGAATGACAAAACATTGAAAGCCATTTGTATATTTGGAAAGTGGATGTACCAAGCTCGCAAGATCATAATCGGAGTAGTAGTAACCCAACACAAATGCCAATTCCTTCCGTTTGAGAGACAACAATTCCCGACAGACTTTATCTCCCTTCAAATAGGTTATAGAGCCATTCAAGAAATATTGTAATTCAGGAATTATTTTTAAAGGGGAATAGATAAGCGGAGGAGATACCTCTTTCATGATATGATTAAAACGCAAATCGCAAAACAACTCCGGTTGAACGAAACGATAATAAATACATTCGCATTCAGTCATAGCAAGCATCTCAAATTTTGATCCGATAGCCTGAAGAATAAACTCACCTTCTCTGAGCATCGTACCTGCATATTCCTGACTATTAACCAGCATCTCTCCCTTCATCAAAAAAAGAATGAAATTCTCCTCGCATTTATGCGCAGGCCTATGGAAACCCCGCTGATAAATAATATGAGCAATGGCATTGCTCACAGCTTTTGGACAGTTTTGACAATCCCAATTTCCTTGACAGATAGACGGCATATGTTGGCTTTGCTTGTATTTGTTTTATGTTTTCAACAAAAATATATGAAAGATTTCATATAGCCATAAAAAAAAGGAGAAAAGTAAAAAAGAAGTCATCTCATTTTTCTGAGATGACTTCTTAAAAGTATTTCTAATCTCGAAATAATCCTTCGAAAGCTCAATTTTCAAATCTAGAAAGTTTTTACTGAGCCTCGTTTGCTTCCGGCGTTGTTTGAGTATTCCAGTTAGTTACATCTGGAGTAAATGTAACATTTTCAGCTCCGCCTGGTAATAAAAGAGTATAAAGAATCTTATCACCAGCTCCCCAAACAACATCTTTCAAACTAACTTTTTTCTCTCCATTAAAGACTTCTCCACCACCATATACAGTAGAATATGCTATTGTTATTTCTGCATTTTCTCCCAAAGTTTGCGGCATTAACATTAATGCATTATCACCCGTTGCTAAAGTAAGTTCAGAAGTACCTGTAAAATCGGTATAAGTTGCATTATACTGATACGATTTAGAAGTAGAAGGATTTGACCAAGTACCTACTACACTTTCAGTAGGATTAGTATAAGTAAAATTTCCAGCATTATTTATTCCTGACAAAGTAATCTCGGTTACTTTATAAGTAAAACCATCATCCTTCCCTTTTAATTTGAAATTAATCTGGGTCAGGACATGTTTAAAATCTAATTTTACAGGTGTACCGGATACTCCCGGTTTGGTTTCATTTTTTGCATAAGCCACGACTAAATCTTCTTGAGAATCAACGATAGTATAAGAAAAACTTGGATAACCTGCTTTTGAACTAGTCGGCTCAACATAGTTCACATTAGCCACAGGCGAATATGAAAAGAATTGAATCTTATCCTTTAAAGGCCAGTAATAAGGCCCAACAGGGTTCATTGTCCATGCTGAGCTATTCCAAGAAACTACCACACCATCCATAAATGGTGTTTCACCCAAAATGGTTTCAGCAGACATATCATTATCCTTTGTATTATATGCAAAAACCTTAAACCCACCATTAGTTTTCAAACCTTCTGTCTTTAACTCGCTCGCTCTTGTTGCCTTACTTACTATGGTAGTAAAGTTAATCTCAGTTTTCTGTCCTTCATTCTCAAATTCTTCATTCTGTGAGCAACTCGTAATTGCCAAAGCAGCTGTTACTGCCAATAAAATCTTTTTCATAACTGTATCTTTTTAGTTAATAATATTATTCTATTCTGTTTATGCTATTAGGAATCAGTTTACTGGTAATTCAATATTATCTTCTGGTCCCCAACCATCAACGTTTCCATTCATTCCTCCACCCCCGTCAGGATTAGGTGGTGTTTCCGGTTTCTCTACCTCAATCTTATCATCAGGTGGCAACTCAATCTCTGGTGGCGGATCTTGTTTTCCTTCTTCCTCCTTCTCATCTTTTTCAAGCGTACCAATTATTTCAGTAACATCAATCGTCCTTTCCTGTATCGTATTATCAGTTCTTACAAAACTTAGTATCAACTTTACACTACTTGCTTCTCGAGAAACCGGTTCTCCCAACATTGACATTCGCGTCGGTATATCTTTCTCCCCTTTAAAAGCAGTAAAATGCGCTATTACTTTGCCACCCTCCTTCTTTGCTTCAAAATAAATAGGCTGTGAGTTACACATTCCGCAACCTTTACCTATACAATAGCAATCAGACAATCCATTTACACACCCTATAACTGATGTCACATATTCCAGTCCTTTCACCTCTATTGCAAAGGAGTAGTTCTTTATTACCGATTCCAATTCCCAATCCAAGTGAAACACTTCATCACTTTTCTTTATTTTCAATTCATCAATATTCAACACATATAACGGGTCCGGCGACCAAACCATTTTTTCAGTTCCGGCAATGCCCAAACCATTGCAATATCCCGTATATGCCTCAATCGTTTCATAGGATTCCTCACCTCGGATTCGCACTACTTCCGTGTTATAGTTGTAAGCTACCACCGAATATCGTCCGGGAGGGACCTTCATCTCCCCACCTTGTACCGAAAGGTACCTATCCACTTTTCTGCCTTCCCCGTCTTTCGGATAAAATATAATCCGAACTCCTTCCGGCAATTCATCTGTTACTCCGGCCCAATCTAACAAGATTTCTACCCCGCTTACAGGATAATCATCCAATACATCGCGACGACTACACCCGGTCAGCATCAGCAGCGAGGACAGAAGCACAAGAATAATATATCTTGTATCTCGCATAACGTCCTTACCTCCTTGTTGTTATCAGCCATACCAGAGAAATTTTCGCCTTGGTAGGGCCAATAAAGTTATAACGCCCACTATTTGTCCATATAATATCCCCCTCGTAAGGAGTATATTTCTTATATTCCGTTGTCAAATACCCTATGCCGAGACTGAACTCAAGTGAAAAATGAAGTGCCAGTTGTCGTGCATACCCGTAAGTCACTCCTGCAGCTCCATAATACTTACCTTGATAACCGTCTCCCTGTAATTGAAAGTCATATATTCCACCTTCAGCATAAAGCCCGATAAAATGCCCGGTCAACCGATTATGTTTCTGCCTGTTTCCCAACCAGTAACGTCCTTCCATGCCTCCTGAAAGAAGTTGATAGCAAAAATCATGTTCACTATTCAGCCACCACGGGCATTTGTATTCGGTATTCAAAGACCACCGCTTGCCTAATGGAATCTCCACTTCTATATTCGGCGCCAATGCCATATCATATAGCAGGTTATTCTTCACTGCAAGTACTGTTTTACTTTTCCCCGGTCCTTCTGCCTCCGACATAACTGCCTCACAGGTCTGTTCATTTACACTTTCTCCCACAGACTTATCAGGCTGACTATCCGGAAGCGCCTCTTCCTGTCTTGAAACCAACAACTCGGAGACAGAAGATACCGGTTCAAAGGTTTCCTTCGCCACTTCCGGGATTTCCCGGACTATTGTAATTTCAGACCGCCTCAACTTAGGAAATACATTGTTGACCATGTATCTGTAAGCAGCTCCCTGATTTAACTTACGTAACAATTGTTTCCGTTTTGCGATATCATTCTTATGATAATCAATCAATATCAACACTTCCTCACGATCCGGCAGGTTAGGGTCAGCTGCCGCCAACTTACGTAACTCTGACCAATTCTCGCCTGCTGAAAAATAATGAATCTTATTAACATCAATATTCGAATGATATCGTTGTAAGAATTCACTAACCGAGTGATTCCTCTTGGAAATCAAATTTGTATTATAAGACTCGTCATCTTCGGGAGAAACAGAAGTGATTACATTCAAAGCAGTTATATATTTCGTATCCGAGTTCCTCGCCAACAAAGAGTCCAACACTGCAGCCACCTGATTATTACTACCATAACAAGAGTCAACACACGTTTCAGACACCTCGAAATATATTACTGCCCGCCGGACCGTATCACCTGTAGCTGTGAAAAACGGAATCATAGCATATCCACTTTCCGAAAGACCAAGTAATGTCATAAAAAAAGTCAATATATAGATTCCATGTTTCATAGTCGTTCGTTTCTGTGAACAAATATAGAAGTTAAGAAATGAATAAAATCATACTTTCAGAACAAAATATAGGGTGTGAAAGGTTCTGTGAACCGATTGAAACGATTTTGCAAGTTTGAAAAGTTCAATAGTAGAATATTAACAAAAAAAGATGCACAGATCATCGAATATTCATCGATTCTCTGTGCATCCACAACTCTAAAGCCTTCTTTAAAGCAAAACTAAACTTATTATACTGCCGGATCGGGTGTCACTCCTCCTTCTCCCTTGCCATCATCGCCAGAACCCGGCTTTCCGCCGGTATTATCACCGTTGCTACTTCCGTCCGTATAATCTGTTTCAATCTCCGCACGACGCGTAATACTCATGTCCGCCAACGTATCTTTGAAGATTTTCCCCGGATAGAATAAAATCTTTCTCTGAACGATTGACTTGGACGAAATTTCCTTTTCTTCATCCGAGCTTTTTGTACGGATAGTAGGGCTAAAGATTCCGAACTCACCCAACTGAACGCTCTTTCCGTCATCAATATCCTCAGCCATTTTATCTACCAGACCACTGACTACCAAATCGACCACTTTCCGATGAACACCACAAAGCTGACTTACTTTGCGACATATCTTTGCAAAATTAACCCTACCGGAACGAACCGATTTTGCTACATACTTTTCGTTTTTGTCTTTGTCAAAACCGAACACTCTTTTTGTTACTACATACTCTAAAGCCATAATCGTTAAAGTTTAAATGGTTAAAAAAATAAAGGTTATCTGTTTGCCATTCGTTTTGTTTGAATGACTCTGCAAAGATATAACAGGGCGTATACTGTCCAGTCCCCTTTTGTCTCCATTACGTCTCCTTTTTGGTACTTACAGGTCATTAGATTCAAGTAATAACACACTAGTTATTAACTAGATATACAAATTAATATTTTTTCATGAATACATCATCAAAGTAATCTTTCATACTAGATCTAAACACCGCCTCATTCTTAAAATATCCTCCTTTATAAAAATGTACCCGTTTATGCAGTAAACAGGCTAAAATAGCCACATGCAATCTATCTGTATGTATAATATCAAATTCATCAATCTTTTTGATAAAAGGAGCAATTGGAGTAATTTCATTTCCCCAAAGACTAATATCCATATTCAAAGCTATATAGTTCTGTTTCCCGAGACTCTCTCTATCCGTTCTAAAGAAATATCCAGTTTGTCCGGTAGATAAGTTCTCCGAAGTAATTTTGTCAAAAAGATAAAAAGCCATATCATGACAGAAAAATGCTTGGGAACAATATTGTTTACTCTCATATAAATCTCGACAGAAAAAGGTAACATCAGCAGAATCTAAGCAAAACATCAACGTAGAAGGTAAAACAACTGTATGCTTAAAAAACTTGTGATAATGACGTCAATCATGCGCATCACATACATGGAGGACATTTTTTTTGTCCCCCATGTATATAGAGGCCAAGACTAACTCATGTTATTCCCAAGAAATTACTCATACGGTCAATACACCGTTTCTTTTGATTGAGATTAGGATGAACGTACAGATTAAGTGTCGTT
>NZ_MNQN01000075.1:0-5746 GCF_001915455.1 Bacteroides sp. 43_46
CTTAAATCTCAGTTATCAAAATTTTATCTGGCGAAACTAATTACGCTCTTGCTGCTTAATCGAATCATAGTAGATTAGCTTAATCCAGGCACAAGGTGCCAGGACGAGACATCACTCGGAAGCTGTTGCTCCGAAGCATTCCGGTTCAGTGGTGCAGTTACATCGGGGATAGTCAAAGGCGGCCTCGCACTTTTGATGAAACTTTAGAGGATAAGGTGGGAATTGATGGCTTTGGTTCTGTTCCTGCACGAAAATTTAGGCAAAGATAAGCATGTAGAAAGCTTATGATTTCCTCGTTTGGACGAGGGTTCGATTCCCTCCAGGTCCACTATCAATGAATTAAACCTCTGGAAGCAGAGGTTTTTCTTTTTGATAATCGTTTTCTCCCATTCTATTGGGGACTAAATTCAATATTACAACAGTTTTTTTATATCTTTGACTGTTGATTTAAGTCAAATCTATTAATTATGCAAAAAACACACTGTCTTTTAATCATTTTGCTTATGTATTTTTTTCCTTTGGCACAAGCAAATGAGTATACTTTTAAACATATAACATCTGCTAATGGATTACCACAGAACTATGTACGTTCTGTTATACAAGATTCAAGAGGGTTTATGTGGTTTACTACTTTTGACGGTATAGTCCGGTATGATGGATATTCTTTCAAAACGTATCGTCGGTATGATAACGGATTAGATACCGGATTAATGTTGTACGTCACCGAAGATGCAGCTGGTAATCTATGGGTTGGTACGGAAATGGGACTTTACTGTTATGATATAGATACTGACCAGTTTACACGTATTTCTTCATATTTCCCGAAAGATTTCGGAATACAAAGAGCTATTCTCAAAATCAAAGCTGTAGGAGAAGACCAGATTTGGGTGTACACAGGTAAAGGGGGAATTTATCGGATTGATGTTATTGATAAAAAGAATAATAAATATCAATTGAAACAATATTTGAGTTCCTATTATTATTTTCCTAGCTTATGTATTCCTTTTAATGGATACTATTTAACTGTGGCAGAAGGAAAAGTTTATGCTTTTGATAAAGTCCGCAATACATTTGAACGCTTTCAGGAAGATATTCTCGAAGATGTTGATCAAATTTTTGTACACAAACAGCAACTCTATCTTCTCAAAAAAGGCTTAGCATACCTTTATAATGAGAAAACATCGACTCTTTTCCAACTGACAAACCATCCGGGGAGAGAGTTGTTCATTTCTTCGGATAACCAACTTTGGGTATCTAGTTTCGACGGTCTGTATCGTACGTCTTTGAAAGGGCTTACTCCGGAACGGGCTATGGAAACTGTTTTTAGTGGTAATCCCTGGACGACTTCATTTACTGAGGATAGTTTTGGTAATATATGGATTGGCACTTATCGTAACGGAACATTTTGCTTCCACAAGAACCAGACTCCTTTTCAAAAAAGTATGTCTGGCAAAAACATCGAATGTATGTCAACGGACCATTCCGGCAATTATTGGATAGGCAGTCTGAATGGTGAGGTATGTGTACTTGACTCCACACAAAAACAAATAATGGGGAAGACGATTTTCCCCAATGACATGATACATACAATTTGTGGTCAAGAGTCTTCAAACAAAGTATGGGTTGGTACCATGTATGGCCTTTATGAAGCATGGATAGAAAGTAACAAACAAATTGTTTATCAAAAAACTTCGGGAATAAATATCCCTTCTATCCGAAGTATTGTGCAGGACTCTTGTTTCTTGTGGATTGCATCTTATAACAATGGGGTTACTCTTTATAATTATTCTACTCAACAGAGTGTTGTAACTTATAAAACTGATTCTGAAGTTTTGCCTCTTCCCTCCAATACTATACGTACAATTCTGAAAGATAGAGAGAATAATTTATGGGTTGGTACGGCAGAAGGACTTGTTGTGTTAAATGGCAAAGAACGTTTCACGTCTTCTCCCATATTTCGGAAATTTAGCTTTGCCACTCATCAGAATAATCTGTTGTTTCAAGATAACATCGTTCATATTCGTGAAGCCAAGAATGGTGATATATGGGTAGGGACTTTAGACAATGGATTGTATTATCTGAAACGTAATCCCTCTACTAATGATTGGAACTATCAATGGATTAATGTTCAGAAGGGGCTTTCCAATAATTGTATCAAAGCTATATCAGAGGATAACAATAGCTTTATCTGGGTAGCTACTAATAAAGGATTGAACAGGATTGACCCTCAAACATTGTCCGTCAAAATCTACCAACTAAATGACGGGCTTGCAAATAATGAGTTTAGTGAAAGAGCTTATATAGAAAAAAGGAATGGAACTTTATATTTTGGCGGCATTAACGGTATTACCTCGTTTACTCCTGCTGTGTTTACGGAGGATACTATTCTTCCCAAACTTTCTTTTGTTAATCTTTCCATAAATAATAAGACTCTGAAAGTCGGAGAAGAAGTGAACAGGCAGATTCTATTGGAACGCTCCATTCTTAATACTGATAAACTGACATTATCCAGTCGTAACAATAATTTTTCATTCGACTTCGTTGCCTTGCATTTCACCTCCACAGATAAAATTATTTATAAGTATAAGTTGGAAGGGTTTGATAAAGAATGGATTACTAGCGAACAAGGTAATCGTTCGGCAAAATATACTAATATACCTCCCGGCAATTATCTTTTTTCAGTGAAAGCCTCTTGCAATGGTGAGACTTGGTCGGAACCACTGAAAATGGAAATTCAGGTTTTGCAGCCGCTTTTACTCCGGTGGTATTTTATACTATTATATATACTTATAAGTATATTCATTGTATATATGATTATCCGGAATTTCAAGATTCGTGAGAAAAGGAAGAATGAACTCTTTCTTGCACAGAAAGAAAAACAACAGATACGGGAACTGTCAGAGATGAAAATGAATTTCTTTATGAATCTGTCACATGAATTTCGTACTCCGTTGACATTGATCATTTCTCCTCTGCAAAAATTACTTTCTACGCCGGATATCTCGAAGGATGAATTGCATCGTCATCTGATGAACATACAACATAATAGTTCTATATTATTACGTTTGATAAATCAGATACTTAAATTGTCTAAGCAAGACAAAGGCAAACTGGATATCGAACTACGGGAGGGGGATATCGTGGAATTTTGTAGAAATTGTTTCTCACAATTCCTTCAAATAGCTCATGACAAGCAGATACAGTTTGCATTTAATACAAATGCCTCTTACATTCTTTTGTTATTTGATGCATATAAAATGGAAGAAATTCTGTATAATCTTCTTTCCAATGCTATCAAGCATACGCCTGACGGAGGTTCTATCACATTGGATGTCATGGAACAAGAGAAAGGTGTTTCTATTCACATAACCGACTCGGGTACGGGAATGACAGAAGAAGTGAAAAAACATATTTTCGAACGTTTCTATTCGGAATCAGGAGTCGGCATCGGACTTTCTTTGACTAAAAGTCTGGTAGAACTTCATAAAGGAACAATTCTGTTCAAGAGTACTGAGGGGGAAGGGACTGTTTTCCAAGTCTTTATTCCCTTCCAAAATAAGAATACTCTTATAGAACCATTATCAGAGACAACAACATTCTCACAGGAGGATTCTGGTCCCTTTACTGCATCAGAATATATACATCCGGAAATAGAGGATAGAGACAGAGATATGAGTGATAAACCGGCTTTGCTTATTGTGGATGATAATAAAGGTATTGTACAAATATTGGATGAGTTGTTTTGTCCTTATTATAAGATATTGACTGCTTTCAATGGTAAAGAGGCTTTTGACCTTTGTTTGTCTCAAATACCGTCATTGGTCATCTCAGATATCTATATGCCGGAGATGAATGGAATAGAACTCTGTTCCGCTATTAAATCGACGAAAGAGACTTCACATATTCCTGTAATTCTTCTAACGGCAAAGACATCTAAAGAGATACAGCAAGAAGGATTGTCTGTTTATGCGGATGCTTATTGCAGTAAGCCTTTTGATAATGATATTTTAATTTCCACAGTACATTCTATCCTTACCAACCGACAAATGTTGGCCCAAAAGTTTAGCAATAACTTAATGTCTGAGGAAGATCCTACTACTGTTTTTCCGGAAAAGACCGATAGGGATTTTATTCAAAAAATCATAAAGGTGGTAGAAGATAATATTGCTAATGAAGAATTGAGTGTTTCGTTACTTTGCCGTACAATAGGAATGAGCCAATTGACACTCAACAAGAAGATAAAACAACTGACTAACCAGACAACAAATGCTTTTATCCGGAGTATTCGGTTGAAGGTTGCTTCACAAATGATATTATCACAAAAGTATAGTATTTCTGAAGTTACTTATGCGGTAGGTTTTAGTGATTTACGTTATTTTAGAGAATGCTTCAAAAAGGAGTTTGGAGTATTACCTTCCGATTACAAAAAATAATAGCTTTCTCTAGGGGGAGGGGGATAAATTATATAAAAACTATCTTTTTTCTCCCCCTTTCTAATTCCTCCCCTCTCAAATATAAATATCCCACCCCACACTCTTTTTTTAAGTTCCTTTCTTTGCGTATACTCAAAATGCAAAGAGATAAAAGGTCGAACTTTAAAAAGAAAGGAGGAAATTAATAAGTAAAGAGATTAAATGAAACTGTATTATGAATCTTAAATTAGTATTGTGATTAACTTTAATAAACATACATGAAACCAAATTTATTTCACACCCAATTTTTCCGGTTGTTTTTTCTTATTTTATTAGCCGGAATATCAATCCAAACTTACGCTGCAAAGGACAGCCAGGCAGCTCCTAAAAAGCGTACTATTACCGGTACGGTAATTTCCGAAGGAGACAATATGCCCATTATCGGAGCCAATGTATGGCTTAAAAACAGCTCGACGGGAGCTATTACCGATTTGGACGGTAAATATTCTATTACTATCGACAACTCGGTTGTAGGTGGAGTACTCGTATTCTCATATATAGGAATGAGTACTCAGGAAGTTGCGATAGGAAACCAAAACGTTATCAATGTGACTCTAAAGTTTGATACTGAAAAAATCGACGAAGTGGTAGTCGTAGGTTACGGTCATCAGAAAAAAGCCAGTGTCATCGGTTCTATTTCCACTATTGATATGGCAGGTGTTAAAGTTCCGGGTTCTTCTATTTCGAGTGTACTGGCGGGACAACTAGCAGGAGTTGTAGCGATGAATCGCACGGGAGAACCGGGAAAAGCCAGCGCAGCCGATTTCTATATTCGAGGGGTATCTTCTTTTACCGGTGGTAACACTCCATTGGTATTGGTAGACGGAATCGAACGGGATTTGGACTTAGTAGATGTAGAGGATATCGCTTCTTTTTCTATATTAAAAGATGCTTCCGCTTCCGCTGTTTATGGTGTGCGAGGAGCTAATGGTGTAATCTTGATTACAACCAAGAAAGGGGCAGAGGGTAAACCTGTTATTAATGCCAGAGTAGAAGCTGGTTTTACTCAACCTACCAAAATGCCGGAATTTGTAAACTCTGCACAATGGGCTGAATTATACAATGAGATGAAAGGTTATGAATATTATACTCCAGAGCAAATAGGATATTTCCAGAATGGGACAGATCCCGATTTGTATCCTGATGTTGACTGGATGCATGAACTTTATAAGAATATGGCCTCTAACCAGCGGGTAAATTTGAATGTATCCGGTGGAGGTGATATTTGTAAATACTTTGTTTCCGGTTCGCTGTATAATGAAGGTTCTATTTTT
>NZ_MNQN01000076.1:0-7026 GCF_001915455.1 Bacteroides sp. 43_46
TCATAATACCTATTAAAAAAGTGAATATTTACTGATAATTTGTATGTTATGAGGATATTTATTTGTATCTTTGTCGCCCGAATTGTAAGCTAACGATTTAAAAAAGAGAGAAGCTTTGGGAAAATTTGATAAATACAAAATTGATCTGAAAGGAATGCAGACAGACTCTGCTAAGTATGAGTTTGTATTGGATAACCTTTATTTCGCTCACATTGATGGTCCTGAAGTTCAAAAGGGAAAAGTAAATGTAACTTTGAACGTGAAAAGAACCTCTCGCGCTTTCGAATTGAGCTTTCAGACCGACGGAATGGTATGGGTACCGTGTGATCGTTGTCTGGATGATATGGAACTACCGATCAGTTCTTCTGATAAACTGATGGTGAAGTTTGGACATGAATATGCAGAGGAAGGTGAGAACCTGATTGTGATTCCCGAAGAAGAAGGAGAAATCAACGTTGCATGGTTCATGTATGAGTTTATAGCACTCTCCATCCCAATGAAGCATGTACACGCTCCGGGTAAGTGCAATAAAGCTATGACTAGTAAATTGAGCAAGCATTTGAAGACAAATGCGAACGAGGATAGCGATGAAGTTTTCGACACTGGAGGAGACGATATCGTAATTGAAGAGGAAGTGGAGGAACAAATTGATCCTCGCTGGAATGAATTAAAAAAAATATTAGATAATAATTAAAGTTTTAAGAAAATGGCACATCCTAAGAGAAGACAATCGAAAACAAGAACAGCGAAGAGAAGAACTCACGATAAGGCAGTAGCTCCTACATTGGCTATTTGTCCGAATTGCGGAGAATGGCATGTATATCACACAGTGTGTGGTGCTTGCGGATATTACAGAGGTAAGCTCGCTATTGAGAAAGAAGCAGCTGTATAATTAGTACAGTTATACTGAAAAACAGCCTGAGGGTGATGCTCTCCGGCTGCTTTAAGTATTATAGTATTGCTAATTTAAAATAGGTTTGATGGAAAAAATAAATGCAGTAATCACAGGAGTTGGAGGATATGTACCCGATTATATCTTGACTAATGACGAGATATCTAAAATGGTAGATACCAACGATGAATGGATTATGACTCGTATCGGAGTAAAGGAAAGACATATTCTGAATGAGGAAGGATTAGGTAGCTCATACATGGCTCGCAAGGCCGCCAAGCAGTTGATGAAAAAGACTGGTGCTAATCCCGACGATATTGATTTGGTTGTTGTTGCTACTACTACTCCTGATTATCACTTCCCTTCTACCGCTTCTATTCTTTGCGATAAACTCGGACTGAAAAATGCGTTTGCTTTTGATCTGCAGGCGGCTTGTAGTGGTTTCCTGTATTTGATGGAAACGGCTGCTAATTTCATTCGTTCGGGAAGATATAAGAAAATTATCATTGTCGGTGCCGATAAGATGTCGTCAATGGTTATCTTTGGTGACGGTGCTGCTGCTTTTATGGTGGAACCGACTACGGAAGATTACGGTATCATGGATTCGATACTAAGAACTGATGGTAAAGGATTGCCTTTCCTCCACATGAAAGCTGGTGGTTCGGTTTGTCCTCCGTCTTATTTCACGGTAGACAACAAAATGCACTATCTGCATCAGGAAGGAAGAACAGTGTTCAAGTATGCTGTTTCCAGTATGTCGGACGTGTCGGCTGCTATTGCAGAAAAGAACGGACTGACGAAAGACAGCATCAACTGGATTGTGCCGCATCAGGCAAATGTCCGGATTATCGAGGCTGTGGCTCATCGCATGGAAGTGCCGATGGATAAAGTACTGGTAAATATAGAACACTATGGTAACACAAGTGCTGCTACTCTTCCTTTATGTATATGGGATTTTGAGGATAAACTCAAGAAAGGTGATAACATTATTTTCACTGCATTCGGCGCCGGATTTACATGGGGAGCCGTTTACGTGAAGTGGGGTTATGACGGAAAAAAGGAATCGTAACGTAAGTTACTGAACTATAACACTCAAAAACGCATCCTATTTCGATTCGATGCGTTTTTTTGTCTCAACCAATAAAATATAAAGAGAAATGCATAAAGCTGGTTTTGTAAACATCGTAGGAAATCCGAATGTCGGAAAGTCGACATTGATGAATGCTTTGGTAGGTGAGCGTATTTCGATTGCTACTTTCAAGGCGCAGACTACTCGTCACCGGATTATGGGGATCTATAATACGGATGAGATGCAGATTGTTTTTTCTGATACTCCGGGAGTATTGAAGCCTAACTACAAATTACAGGAATCAATGCTGAATTTTTCTACTTCAGCACTGACGGATGCGGATATTTTACTTTATGTGACTGATGTGGTAGAGACACCGGATAAGAATAATGAGTTTATGGAAAAGGTGCGTCAAATGACGGTACCTGTCCTGCTGCTCATAAACAAAATTGACCTCACCGATCAAGAAAAGCTGGTTAAGCTGGTGGAGGAATGGAAGGAATTGCTTCCGCAAGCCGAGATTATTCCTATTTCTGCCGCCTCCAAGTTTAATGTAGATTATGTGATGAAGCGGATTAAGGAATTGCTACCCGATTCTCCTCCTTATTTTGGAAAGGATCAGTGGACGGATAAGCCTGCCCGTTTCTTTGTGAATGAGATTATCCGCGAAAAGATTCTATTGTACTACGACAAGGAGATTCCTTATTCGGTGGAAGTAGCCGTAGAGGAGTTTAAGGAAGAAGCGAAGAAAATCCATATCCGGGCAGTGATCTATGTGGAGCGTGATTCGCAGAAAGGAATCATTATCGGCAAACAGGGAAAGGCGCTGAAGAAAGTGGCTACTGAAGCGCGTCGTGAACTGGAACGTTTCTTTGGAAAGACTATTTATCTGGAAACGTATGTGAAGGTGGATAAGGATTGGCGTAGTTCGGATAAGGAATTACGTAATTTTGGTTATCAGTTAGATTAAAAGTATTCATGCGACTGTGATAGTCGTGAAAAACAAGGTATTGAACTATGGGTAATTTAGTTGCAATTGTAGGACGCCCCAATGTGGGCAAGTCTACCTTATTTAACCGTCTGACGAAGTCGCGTCGGGCTATTGTGAATGAAGAAGCGGGAACAACCCGTGACAGGCAGTATGGCAAGTCGGAATGGCTGGGCCGTGAGTTCTCTGTGGTGGATACCGGAGGATGGGTGGTAAACTCGGACGATATCTTTGAAGAAGAGATCAGAAAGCAGGTGTTGCTGGCTGTGGACGAGGCGGATGTGATTCTGTTTGTGGTGGATGTGATGAATGGAGTGACCGACCTGGATATGCAGGTGGCGACTATCCTGCGTCGTGCCAACAGTCCGGTGATTGTAGTTGCCAACAAGACAGATAATAACGAGTTACAATATAATGCTCCGGAATTCTATAAATTGGGATTGGGCGATCCGTATTGTATTTCTGCGATTACAGGAAGTGGTACGGGTGATTTAATGGACTTGATTGTCGGTAAGTTCAAGAAGGAATCCTCGGAAATTTTGGATGATGAGATACCTCGTTTTGCAGTGGTGGGACGTCCGAATGCCGGTAAATCTTCTATTGTAAATGCATTTATCGGTGAAGACCGTAACATTGTGACCGAGATTGCCGGAACGACTCGTGATTCTATCTATACCCGCTACAATAAGTTCGGATTTGATTTTTATCTGGTGGATACCGCCGGTATCCGTAAGAAGAATAAGGTGAATGAGGATTTGGAATACTACTCTGTGATCCGTTCGATTCGTGCCATTGAAGGTTCGGATGTATGTATTCTGATGCTGGATGCCACGAGAGGAATCGAAAGTCAGGACCTGAATATCTTCTCCCTGATTCAAAAGAATCAGAAAGGATTGGTTGTCGTGATAAATAAATGGGATCTGGTGGAGGATAAATCTGTGAAAGTGCAGAAAACGTTTGAAGAAGCTGTTCGTTCACGTTTTGCTCCCTTTGTGGATTTTCCGATTATATTTGCTTCTGCATTGACCAAGCAACGTATCTTGAAGGTGCTTGAAGAAGCCCGTAATGTATATGAGAATCGTACGACAAAAATACCAACCGCACGTTTGAATGAGGAAATGCTTCCGTTGATTGAGGCGTATCCTCCCCCTTCAAACAAAGGTAAGTATATCAAGATTAAGTATATTACGCAGTTGCCGAATACACAAGTTCCTTCGTTTGTTTATTTTGCCAACTTGCCGCAGTACGTGAAGGAGCCCTACAAGCGTTTCCTGGAAAATAAGATGCGTGAGAAGTGGAATCTGACAGGTACCCCGATTAATATTTATATTCGACAGAAATAAACAACAATAAAGAAAAACACCCGAAAACATAATGTTTTCGGGTGTTTTTCTTTATTGTTAGAGGTGAATCTTCAGTCATTCTTATTTCTCCAATTGGAAATCTTTACGGCGCAATACAAAGCTGTTACTTAAATACTTTTCACGTACAATCTGATTCTCAGACAGTTCTTCCGGTGTGCCTTGGAACAAAATCTTGCCTTCGAACAACAGGTAGGCACGGTCGGTAATACTCAATGTTTCCTGCACATTGTGGTCGGTAATCAGGATACCGATATTTCTGTCCTTCAACTTCCATACAATTTGCTGGATATCTTCTACGGCGATCGGGTCGACACCGGCAAAAGGTTCGTCGAGCATGATGAATTTCGGGTCGATAGCAAGGCAACGGGCGATTTCCGTGCGGCGGCGTTCACCTCCGGATAGTTGGTTACCTTTGTTTTTGCGTACTTTTTGAAGGCGAAATTCTGCAATCAGGCTTTCAAGTTTTTCCTTCTGATATTCTTTAGGTTTGTTAGTCATTTCCAGAACGGAAGCGATATTATCTTCCACACTCATCTGACGGAATACGGAAGCCTCTTGAGCGAGGTAGCCGATACCGGTTTGTGCCCGTTTGTAAACAGGATATTTGGTAATCTCCAAATCGTCGAGGAAAATGCGTCCTTCGTTGGGGGTAATCAACCCCACGGTCATATAGAATGAAGTCGTCTTACCGGCACCGTTCGGCCCCAGCAAACCCACAATCTCACCTTGCTTCACATCAATGGAAACATGGCTTACAACGGTTCGTTTACCGTACTTCTTAACCAAGTCTTCCGTGCGGAGCACCATCTTGCTTTCTTCCATATTCTAGTTATTTTGCGGCAAATGTAGTAAAAATAAGCCGAAATAATGTACATTTGCAGACAAATAGTGTGAGTTATGATAAAAGCATTGAGAACCGTCGGAAGATATTTCATGCTGATGGGACGGACTTTTTCCCGCCCGGAACGTATGCGGATGTTTTTCCGACAATACCTTAACGAGTTGGAGCAGCTAGGTGTGAACTCCATCGGAATCGTGTTGTTGATTTCGTTTTTCATCGGCGCGGTTATTACCATTCAGATTAAGTTGAATATTGAAAGTCCGTGGATGCCCCGCTGGACGGTGGGATATGTGACCCGCGAAATTATGTTACTGGAGTTTTCTTCTTCTATTATGTGTCTGATTCTTGCGGGGAAAGTGGGGTCGAATATTGCTTCGGAGTTGGGAACGATGCGGGTGACGCAGCAGATTGATGCGCTTGAAATTATGGGAGTTAATTCTGCCAACTATCTGATACTGCCTAAGATTGCGGCTATGGTGACCGTGATTCCTATATTGGTGACATTCAGTATCTTTGCCGGTATAATAGGGGCCTTTTGTACTTGTTGGTTTGCCGGAGTCATGAATGCTGTCGATCTTGAATATGGTTTGCAGTATATGTTTAATGAATGGTTTATCTGGGCAGGTATTATCAAATCTCTTTTCTTTGCCTTTATTATTGCAAGTGTATCCGCCTTTTTCGGATATACGGTGGAAGGCGGTTCTATTGCTGTGGGAAAGGCTTCCACGGATTCCGTAGTGTCCAGTAGTGTTTTGATTCTGTTTGCGGATTTGATATTAACTAAACTTTTGATGGGATGATTGAGGTTAAAGGACTTTATAAATCGTTTGACGATAAGACGGTATTGAGTGATATCAATGCGACCTTTGAGAATGGGAAGACAAACCTTATTATCGGTCAGAGTGGTTCCGGCAAGACGGTATTGATGAAATGTATCGTGGGGCTGCTTACTCCGGAGAAGGGTGAAGTTCTGTATGACGGTCGAAATCTCGTGATGATGGGGAAGAAGGAGAAGAAGATGCTTCGTAAGGAAATGGGAATGATTTTCCAGAGTGCCGCACTTTTCGATTCCTTGTCGGTGTTGGATAATGTGATGTTCCCTTTGAATATGTTCAGTAATGACACCTTACGCGAACGTACTAAGCGGGCCATGTTCTGCTTGGACCGTGTCAACCTGACCGAGGCAAAAGATAAGTTTCCCGGAGAAATCAGTGGCGGTATGCAGAAACGTGTAGCTATTGCTCGTGCTATTGCTTTGAATCCACAATACCTGTTCTGTGACGAGCCGAACTCGGGACTAGACCCGAAAACTTCGTTAGTGATTGACGATCTGATTCACGATATTACCCAGGAATATAACATGACTACCATTATTAATACACATGATATGAATTCTGTATTGGGAATCGGTGAAAAGGTGATTTATATTTATGAAGGACATAAAGAATGGGAAGGAACTAAAGACGATATATTCACTTCTACCAACGAACGTCTGAATAACTTTATCTTTGCTTCGGATTTACTTCGCAAGGTGAAAGACCTTGAAGTACAAAGTATGGAGGGCTGAGACCGGATATAGTTGGAAATTAGGCTATAAAAAAACTTCTGTCATCGAGTGGCAGAAGTTTCTTTTTTTCTTAGCTATATTAGCGTCGGCAATTAAGCTCTAGGTCTAGCTTCTTTAACTACCATGGTACGGCCCATGTACTCGGCTCCGTTCAATTCAGCAATAGCCTTGGCAGCGGCAGCATCGTCTTCCATTTCGATGAAAGCGAATCCTTTGGATCTACCGGTTTCACGGTCCATAACAACTTTAACTGATGATACTGCTCCGTAATCTTCCATCACTTGTTGCAGATCTCCTTCCTTAAC
>NZ_MNQN01000077.1:0-5672 GCF_001915455.1 Bacteroides sp. 43_46
AACGGTCTGCCACCTTCTTTAACCGGTTACCGGCATAACTCAAAGAAAGATCATCAATCACATCATAACCCGTCGCTGAAGTCTGCCCGTAGCGCTTCAAACCCAAGATATTACCCATTTTATCATAGCCCGTCACCTGCTCATTAAAACGGTTAATATTTACAGAAAGCTTCGGCCCTTCACCATATAAAGCATCTGAAAGACGGGAAAGACCGTCGTACATGAATTTATAGCCACGTTCCACTGCTTCATTACCGCTTTTCCAACTCATACTACTGATATTGCCGTTGTAGCAAGCCCTTCCCGGACCGTCCGTATAATAAAGCATTTGGCTGAACAATGGATGACGAATACCGGTAAGCCAGCCACGGATATTATAAGAATAGGTAACGGGAGCAGAAGAAACACCATGGTAAACACAGGCCGAAAGACGTCCCAAAGAATCGTATACATTTTCAAAAAGAGTTATGGCAGGCGCATTGTCCTGTTGATGCGTAACACGAACCAACCGGTCAAGGGAATCATAACTATAAGTCTCCGCATATATACAGTTGGCTTTGCCAGGAACTGTATGTACATGACGACGAGAAGCTACTTTGCCCGTAAAGGTATACGAATAAAAATCACGTTCAAATCCCCCAAGGAGGTTCGTAGAACATTTCTGGATTACATTTCCATAACGATCATAATAAAAAACCGCATATAGACGTCTAAAAGATTCTCCGGGAAGATCTACGTCTACCGAGGTACCGGTAAGCAACCCACAGGAAGAAGCTGAAGGGGTTTCCGTGTTTACATAGCGGATCCCGAAACCGGGGAGTTCGCAGTAATCGAGCGAATCTTTAATGACAGACAATTCGGGAGTATACAGAAAATCGTAGTTATCATAATATTTCCGAAGACAGGAGTTTACCAAGTCTCGCCCACCGTTGGAACCACGAGTCATTTCGGTCGTACTCGTAAGACGTCCGAATACGTCATAAGCATAAGCCGTATAATGCGAACGGGAATGCTGGACGCCATCTTCACTACAGATGATACGGTCTGCATTATCATATACATAGGAGACCTCATCACAGCCCGGATATTTCTTCTTTATGCAACGTCCCAACCCATCATAAGAATATTGATATGCCCACAAATCCAAGTCTTCATTCTCCTGATACGATGGAGGGAGAACATAGCACAAACGCCCAAAGCTATCGTAAACAAAATAAGTATCAGAAAAAACATTGCCGTCGCACGAACGAACAAGTAAAACACGCCCCTCACTATCTTTAAATGTATAGCTCCGGTATCCGTCTTCATCTGTATTACAAACCACAGAGAGAGAGTTTGCTTTGTAATATCCGTCATATAAAAGTCTACCACCACCGTCTGTTACCGAATATTTCTTACAGGAAAGAACAGAATCAGGAGAAGCTATATTAAAGAAATAATCATTTTTTATCCCTTTGCCAACCCAAGCCTTGCCCGGACCGGATTCCCAAGTAACACGATCCAAAGGCAAAGTATGGTAATCATAGCTTGTATAAGCCAAAGAATCCTGATAAGTTTCCAGAAGTTTCTTCTTCAGATCATACGAGTTATTATATTCCTGTTCAATACATACAGGCAACCAGATGCATTTGTTACGTCCTTGTGTGTCGTATTCCTGCAAGGATGCCAGATGACGGTTACCACCGGCGGCACCTTTCAATACAGCCAGATAAGGCCGTCCCAGGCCATCATAATATTGAATTTGGTCAATAGTGGCAACACCTAAGGAGTCACACATAGTACGTGTAAGGATATAATTATTTGTTGGTATCTGTGAATGAGCCCATAGAGTGAGCGTCAAAAATAAAATAATACAATATAGTTTTTTCATAATCATCTATGTTTTAATTATTAGAAATTGGGTTTACCACATGATAGTCATAGGTTTTGACAATGTTATGATCTGTATCGAGTACTTTTGTCAAGCGTCCCAAGGAGTCATAGACATTGAAATTACCACTGCCATTCGGATGATTCACTTCCGTTGTCCCCACAAGTGGAGTATGATTGTAGAGCGTAATTTTTGCTTGAGAACAAGTACCCCGAAGAGATTTCAGAGCAGAATGTACAGCCTCAGGTGAAATGTTACCCTTCACTACATTTTCCGGTTCAAGACCGGTTTTCTCACTTATCTGCATGATGTTCAGATTTTCAATAATCGCTAGCACATACTGTCCTCCGTATCCCCAGATAAAACAGACAACTGTACCATCTTGGCGTGTCACCTGCAACGGACGTCCACAAGAAAGATAAACGTCATACGTTTCCGTATCACGGAATTCCGTATTGGCATCGTTGCTGCTTTCCATTATTTTTGCCAGACTGAACCCACTCCGTGTATTTTCATCCGCACGATAAACATAGCGTATCGTCTTTTTTAACTCATCGTTCCTATATCTACGTTCTTCTACCGGAAAAGATACAGCATTCTTAGCTACCATTATGTCATAAGGTGTCTCTGCCTTATCAAAAGGATAACTATATTCGGTTTTATAGGTATCTCCTCCAGGAGCCGTCCGGATTATCTTATAAAGTTGGTTGTATTTCTGTCCGGATGTCGTATTATTGCCATATACATAACTAGTTTGCTCCTGTTGTTTTCCCCCTGGCAAAGAGTCAATTTGTAGAGAGTAAGACACCCGTGGAGAAGTTAAATTCAAAAAGTAAGTTTTGATTTCATATGAACTGCGATACCTCTCTTCCATGTTAGTTCCTCCCCCGTAATTTTGAATGATTACTTTTCTTTCCAGATCATCAAGGGAAACCATTTTAGAGGAGTGAGAATCCAACCGTTCGCTATTTGCATTTTGATTTCCGAAATGATGAGTGCCGTAACCTGTTATATTATCCCCTTGGTTGACAGCAGAACTGTAATATAGAGCATTGTTTTCATTTTGAAGGTATTCCCATGAGAAATGATTAGCAGCATAAGGGTAAACATGTTTCGTAAGCACGTCACCACAATACTCCTCCACATCGTCATAATATACGTCATTATCATTAGTGAAAATATTTTGTCCCAGATAAAGAGTGTAATCATTTCTAAAAATTTGCCCATCGAACAGATAGAGTTTCTGCATTTTTTTTCTAAAAGCCCAACCGGTCATGGGATAGCGTAGGCTACCTGCATCGATTGAAGAACTATTCGAGAGGTGGTATTTGAATTTTCTCACTATATTCTCACCCGACCCACTATTCTCTACAATTTCATCAATACGGGCTCCTCCAGCAGGTTCAGACATCCGTGCATCATTAAGTATCGTATTCTGACTGTAATAAAACACTGTATTTCCTCCCGTAGGATATGTGATTTTCTCCAATGAATAAGCCAATGTATTTGCCAACGAAGGTAACCGGTTATAGGCACCTCCAATCGTAACAGAATCAACAATAACTCCGGTATTATACAGCGGTACGCGCTGATTGGGAATCAAATCGGTATTTCCATCTTGCCCATTGTAATATCCCCAATAATCCACTCCTTTAGTGTATGGAGAATAGTCCAAAGCAGGGAGCCTGTAATTAAATTCATACACTTGACTATCCGAACCGGAAATTCCTTTAATCCGAATACGGTCAAGAAGCACGCGGTTATATTCACGAAGAGTCGTTTCTATATTAATTTCACGAATTAATGTGCCTGAATTATTGTAAACACAGATACTCTCCAATGTCTTCGTACGATTTGAATAATTGAAACTTACACTCCCATTCAAAAAAGTTATATTCTCCAGATAACGGATAGTTACATAAGAATCTCCAACCGGATAAGGCTGGGGATCCCCCCAAGTTTTATCGCTATCGCCATTCTGACCTGGAGTATAATATTGCTCAATACCATTGACACCTTTCCAATAACCGGAAGGAGGTACAAGCGGAGAGATATTAGGAACTATGGTATGTTCAACTGCATAATAGTCATAATTTCCCGGATGATATTCCTGAGGAAGAGCAGTGTTGTACGAAAAACTCATCCTCTCACCATCGACCGATTCAATAGAAGAAACCTTCCATGATGTATTGTAGGATATTCCATCTGAATGAGTTGTTGATTCACGGGCATAGGAAGATTCCCCGAAAACATAGCGAGTTCCATAGTTATCAACCAAGTTTATACTATTCTGGAAATACTCTGTAGCACATCCTCCGGGAACAGTCAACTGTACAGGATCTTCTGTCAACACATTGGGGTGAAAAGCGAGTTTATCGGTCATGTTCAGAATAAATTTACCGGAAGAAGAAAGAGTTCTATAGTGAAATATATCACATTGCAAGTCCTTTATACCTTGCCCTACCTGTGAGTAGAAAAGAGCATTATTTGTTTTCATATAGGTACTATCGCGCAAGAAAGACAGTTCATCCGGTAGTCCGCGTATCTCACGGGTTATTATAGGTTCGGCTTCCAACCGCCATCCTAGAGCTACGGCACCGTTCAATTCTCCTACCTTAATTCCTCCTGTAGTATAGGACAAGGTTATAGGAAGAGTAAACGATGGAGTCTTAATCTCATATAATGGAATACGAACAGTGACTTTTCCTCGACAATAGTCCACTTCTTCCGGAACCTTCTTAAATAAGGCAGCTGCCTCAACGGAAACAGGATAAAAGTCATTAATTTTACTAGCCATGCCATATATTGAAGGAGTATGTTGTGCGAGCACCTCTGGAAATACACACAAACAAATAAAAAATAATAAGAATAATTTTCTCATAACGTCTAGTTTTTATAGTAAATAGTAATATTGGTTTTAAATTTTATAAGTGATACAATCATTATAATATAATTGTATAGTGCATCTGTCATTCGGATAACCGTAGAGAGGAAAAATCTGCTTTAGTTTGTCACAAAAAAGGAGTCCTTCCCGGGAGGGACTCCTTTGCAAATTTAGAAAATATTACAGATTCATCGCATTAGCGCCCAAAACGCCTGCTAAAGCCGAAGCCACTGCGATAACCACCTTCAGGATCATATCCCAGACTGATTTCTTCATTGCCATAATTTACCTCCTTTCCGTGTCTTTAAATAGTTGTGTTACTCTGTGTTCTTCCGTGCTCACCGCCCCGATTGCAGATTCCCCGAATTCTCTGGACGCATCGAAGCACGGGCACTGTTTAATCCACTCTTCCGGCTCTATCTCACCGTTCCCGTTCAAGTCCGGTGAAAGATCGCGATGCCCGCATACCCGGCAGCCAGGGAAACGCAGCTCCAAATCGGCCACAAGTTGCCGGAGCGTAGCCCGCTGCGCCGGAGTCCGGGTATCTGCCGGGTGTCCCCGGCAGTCCAGACCACCTTCATAGCAGATACCTATCGAATGGGCATTGAAGCCTTTTGCGTGCGCCCCGATACGTTCGAGCGAGCGGGTGAGGTACAACGTTCCGTCCTTGCGGATGTAGTAGTGGTAGCCTGTTCCGTTGAATCCGCGACGCCGATGCATCACGTCCAAAGCTTCAGGGGAGAGTGTACAATCCTCCCTCGTGGCGCTGCAATGCACCACGAACAAATTGATAGTTCGCATAATTAGTGAATAATTAATAGTTCAGTTAAGCACCTGCCGTTCAGCAGAATACTTCGTTTAGTTTAGTCGTTTGAATCTGTGTTGTGCCGGAGAATCACACTGACGGATCCGGTGTCA